>NC_004703.1 GCF_000011065.1 Bacteroides thetaiotaomicron VPI-5482 | reverse complement strand
ATTACATTATTTTATCTACAAATATATATCTATCCAATCAAAAAACGCATTATCAGAGCTATGAAAGCGAAACGGAGTGTAGCGGCAAAGCGTTTTTTGGTTCTTTTTGGGGCGAGTGCCAAAAAGAACTCACCCCGAAAGGCTGTCCCCCTTTCGGGGGATCTTCCTTGTATCATGCCACCTGTTCCGCTTCATCTGCGGCCGTTTCCTCGCTTTCTACGGAGATATCCAGTTTCCCGGCTATCATCTTGACAATTTTCATAGCGTCGGCCAGTACGTTTAAAATGAACTTGGGTTCTTCCCGGATCGCCTTTATCCAGCTTTTCAGATAAGCGGCGTTTTCAGTGCGTATATGTTCGGCTATCCCGAAAAACATTCCTGCCAGGGCTGCGGCGAACTCGGCCGTTAATTCCTCCTTGCCGTATTCCTCTGATCCGAACGGGTGCGCAAGATCCCGGTTCAATCGGGTGGGGTGTCCCGTGGAATGTCCCATTTCATGCAGAAGCGTTTCGTAAAAGCTCTGCATATCGACGAACTGCGAGCGAAGCGGCACTACGATATAATCGGCTAAAGGAGAATAGAAAGCCCTGTCGCCTTGCTGCTCCCGTATCGGGCAAAACCAGCTTTTCGCCTCCAGCATGGCATCTATTTCGGGGTGCGCCTCTCCGGTTGTCCCGTCGGGCTGCTCTGCCTGTCCCCCTCTGAACTTCTCCCTTAACGCTTCCCATTCTTCCGGCCTCACGTCCGAAAAATTGGTCTGATCCAGGTTAAAGACCGAGTAATATTTATAGGTCGGTATAACGTTGTATTCCTGTTGCTGCTCCCGGCTTAACGCCTTGTATTCCTCAAAGGTTATTTTCTTGCGTGTTTCCTTGTGGTACACGTAGAAAAGGAAGTAATAGACCGGAAACGATTTCGATCCTTTCAGCACGGAGATCCCAGCCTCTTTCGCCTGGTTGAATGTCATAAATACGGGTGTCTGGTACTGGAATTTCTCGCAAAGGAAAAGGAGTAAAAAGGCGTTGCCTCCGGTGTACCTGCGTCCTGTGAGGTTCTGCGGAAAGAAATTGCGTGTATTCGCCGCAATGGTGATCCAGGGCTTTTGCCAATTGTCCTCTACCTGCTGGATCTTCTCGATCATCAAATTTGCAAACTGTTGCGCTGCCTTGTCGAAATAATCAGTTTTCATAACTACGTCCCCCGTTCTTTATCCTGGTGGGTGAGCCAGTTCTAAAGGTTGTTATCTCTTTTTCTATACCTCTAATATAGCACTTTTATTTGAGATATGCAAGTATTTAAACAACATTTAACTAACTATTTATCAGATAATTATATGAAAAAGTAGTATTTTAGTATATACTAAATTTAGTATTTACTACCTGATTTTTTCCGATAGTAAACTCCCCACCTCGCACCCTCTCCCCCCCAAAAAACCTTGCGGATGCCTAAGATTCCGATGTTTTTGTATCAAGACAACCTCATTTTGGTTTTTCGGGGCTGTCGGTGTGGTCATCTTGCGTTTACCTTGAGTTCCGAGGGGTTTTTGTATGAGAACACCCCAAACGTTTTTTTCCATAGCACAAGTTTTTTAGGAAAAATACTACCTGGCTTTAGCCAGGCTGGAGATTTTTTCTAAAAGCCGCTTGCGGCTCAACTTGGGATATGGAAAAAAACGTTTGACCTTTGCAGACAAAAACCCCGGTCAAGGTAAACGCAAGGCGGCCACGCCGGAAAAACTAAAATACCTCTCTCCCCTGAAAGGGGGTTTAAAACCGGGTTCGACAATCGGCTACCGGAGTACCCGGATTGTGCCGATCAGTGAAAAGTCAGGCGGCTTTTATCCGGCTGGCTTCACCGAACGGCTCTATCCGGAAATAGCCTACCTTAATCGGGTGAGTGGGTGTATTCATGCGTTAGGGATTGCAGTGGAAAGCCCACAGCCTTTAGGCGAGGACTTGGAGGCGGAAAGCCCGACCGTTTACGGGAACGCCCAAATCCTCCAAAAGAAAAGCGTACTAATATACTAAAATACTAAAAGTAGTAAATACTACATTCCAGGGAACAAGCCTCTATTCTTTTTAAAATCAATCCAGAAAAGCCATAAAATCCTTGTATAAACGAGATATACTCCCTATATTTGCGTAGTAATCCCCTGTTGTCCCTGTCGCAAGACAAACTCCAGGGTTTTGTTTTTATATACTCCCCCCCTATACGGTAGCGTATGGATCTTTTTCCTGAATCACCTTTTTAATCTTGAACAGCCGTTCTTTGGTTAGCGGCTTTATAGTTTCCGGATCCTCACCGTCGAATGTTTCCCCGAAGATCAGATCGTCCACCTCCAGGCCATGATTAAAATTCTCCCTGATACAGTCCCTTAGCAACCAAAGGTTTTTGAGGTTCACCCAATCGGCCGTTATGTTCCTGATCCTTCTAAACATGATTATCGCAGTACGAAAATAATGCCCCACATGATCGTAATCATGGCAAACCCGTTTATCCAGATAATAAACATCTATTTCCTGGTTTTCTTCATCCTCCGCGATCCGGCAAAGGCAGAACGGGATCTGCTCCAGTTTATCCCATTCGATATATTCCGTTGATTTCATATTGTCATTATTATAAATATCATTACTTGACCAATGATGCGATTACTTTCGTAAACTCCGAAATATCCCCCTCCACGCTGGCCTTTTCCAACGCTTTCATATATTCTTTTCTACGCTCCACCGGAACAACCGTCCAGTTATAGCCTCCAGACGCAAGCATGGCGTTCAAGACGAACCGTCCCATTCTCCCGTTCCCGTCCATATAGGGGTGAATATACACGAAAAAGAAGTGTCCCAAGACAGCCCTTACCGCCGGGTGCGGCTCATTCTTCAAGAGATCGAAAAGGACGGGCATAGCGTCCCTGACCGCTTTCGGGTTCAACGGGATATGTTGCGATCCCCGTATATAGACCTGCCCGGTACGATAACCCACAAGATCCTCCCTTTGCAAGATCCCCACCGTAACGAACGGCATCCACATCTGCATATACCAGACCGGATGATCCGCCCTTACCGCTTCCCCTGCGTTCTTTCCTTTCAGTATATCGGCGATCGTCCCCCTGACAGCCTGGAACGCCTGGTAATACCCACGTGCCACCAGTGCGTTTTTATGCTCCTTATCTTCTTCCTCCGGCTTCCAGTTCCCGACACGCACTTTCTCGATCAGTTCCGGGGAAACCCTATATCCCTCGATCGAGAGAGAATGATAAGCGTCCTCCGAATACTTTTCATCGACGGATCTCAAATACCCCTCCACGTCATCAATCTTTCCAGGGGCTTCGGGAAACAGTTCTACAACCTTATCCCTCATGTTCTCCCACATCAGGCGCAAGCGTGTGACGTAAGGCGACACCTCATAAACAAGGGGCGTTCGTGGCTGATCCTCGAACGGATCTTCTTCTCTCACGTCATACCCGAACCCCCGCATCGTGGAAACGATGCTGTCGGCGATTTCGCTGTTCCCGATGTTCCGGAACGCCCCGGCTATTCTTCCGGCACGAAGCGAAGCCCCGTTTTTCGTCAGTACCTTTAATATATCGGCAGCGTCCCGTATCATGGCCAGGCAGGTGCGGGCTGCGATCTTCTCCACCTGGAAATATCTCGGCGTGGTATATACCAGGGCTTCGGCAAGCGGATAGAGATTAAGGCCGTATTCCGGCTCTTTATATACCTGATCCGGAATCTCGCTTTGAAACACCAAAAGCGAGGTATCATACATCAGCTTTTGCGTGTTGTTATGGCCTTTCGGCGACTTGATAACCACCTGTACGGGCACGGTCGTTTTCCCCGAATACAGATCCAGCGACTGGTCGGCCGTCAAGCACCATTGTTCCCCCAGCCGGACGGCCGCGTATTTCGCAATAAAATACCAGAATGAGGTGTACCAGACCGTCGTGTCCCCCTCTGTTCCCGGCCTGGCCGCAATATACCAGCCTTTCATTACTTCCTGCAACCAGCCGTTATCCAACAGCCGGGTTAAATGCGTCCTCCCTATCTCGGCCGTCCCTTGCAGGACGACACAGCGGTCTTTCTCCTGGAGCTTTCTTAATTCCTCCAGTGAAGCCGCCATTTTCTCCGCCATTGTTGCCATAACCGTTTTTATTTAGATTCTGATTATTTTCGTGCAAATACTCGTTTTTAATTACGTGCATTTACTCGTATTTGTTGCAAAAATACAATATTTGTTCCGATAATCAGCTATTAATGAAGTCTTTTTTTACTTGTTGTATCGTCGAAACGGCCTTTCCCGTGAGCTTCGCCACGTTCCGGATCGAGTAGCCTTTCTTCAACAAGGCGATCGCCTCCCGGTATTCCTCTTTCCTCTGTTCGGCCGTTTTCCGGCTTCCCGGCTTCCGTCCCAGCCTGCCCCCTTTCTGGATGTACAACTCCCGTCCGCTATTAAGGCGGTCAATGATCCCCTGGCGTTCGATTGCGGCCAGTTCCCCCAATAGGGTAGTAATCAGAGAGGACAAGGGGTTTACCGTCTTGTCCGGCCGTAATGTTTCCAGGTTCAAGTTTTGGATATACACGCATATTTTATGCGTGTGCAGCGTATCGAGTGCCTTTAGTATCTCCAGGGTGGAACGCCCCAGGCGTGAGATCTCGGTCAGCAACAGCATATCCACCCGGTTCTGCGGATCTGTGCAGTATTCCAGGCAACGGCTTAAAACCGGGCGTTCGATATTGGCCTTTCGTCCGCTTATCTTTTCCTCAAAGACCGCCGTCACCTCGTACCCCCGTCCGGCTGCGAACCTCTCCAGATCGACAACCTGCCGTTCGGTCGATTGCCTGGCCGACTGCGAGCTTACACGTGAATAGATAACCACATTCATAAGACAAGGGATATTATAACAGGTCAGTTATCACAGCCGCCGGAATATCCAGCTTTGAGAAAGCGAACATCTTTTTCCCCAGATCCTTTAACGAGGCTCCGATATGGTACACGTCCGTTTCATCAACGATCAGGAAACGGTCGTGACTGTCCCGGTACGTCCTGATGTCGATAGGTGGGTACTGGCTGTTATGCCTGTCAAGATCAAGTTGGAGTTGCTGCGTGATACGCTGTGTGTAAATGGTGGCCGAGACACCGACGCTGCGTTTACTCAACATGAGCAAGACCGTTTCGTCCACATAGTTGTCGATAAGCACGATCGAACGCCTGGCCGACTTTACCAGATCGGTGGCGAACTTGTACGCATCGAAAATCTGGCCGTTATAAAAAATGCCTTCGACCGGGGGCAAGGCAGTACGCACGAAAAAATCTATCTTCTCGGTATGTTGAGCGACAGTCCTTTCAAGTTCTGACAAACGTTTATTAATGGAATACCCCTTTAAAAGATAATCCTTTAATACACTATTCGCCCATTTCCTAAAAAGGGTTGCGTTCTTGCTATTAACCCGATATCCTATTGACAGAATCGCATCAAGATTATAATATTTAGTAGTATATCTCTGTTTGCCGTCATTACCCATATGTTCCAAAATGGAACATGTGCTATCTATATCAAGTTCGCCGCTTTTGTAAATGTTGTTCAAATGTTTGGTAATAGCTGGCCTTTTAGTCCCGAACAAGTCGGCTATTTGTTCTTGTGTCAGCCAAACGGTTTCATCTTCCAACCTCACTTCCAACTTGACCGCTTCATCCGGCTGGTATAATATGATTTCTCCCTGTTCCATTGCTTACTTACCTTTTCTTAATTCATCAAGCCTCTGCATCGCACCGCTGAACTTCTCACCAAACATCATATCATCGGGCAAAACAAACCAGGTGGGAATACCTCTCGACTGTGGATTACCTATACATTCATCTTGCCCGTTCTGTTTGCGGTAATCGTCCCATTCACTATAAGCGATGTTCCAACGAATACCTAATTTATAGGTATTTTCCCATTTAATAATAGCCAGTGAATAGGCCGGATCATCTTTGCCGTCATAAATCACTTCTACAACTTCAACCACCCCTTTAGGGGAATTTATAAACTTCGGATTTTTATACGAATAAGTGCTCATGTCTTTTATTTTTTATTTATAGCACACAAAGATACTCAAAAACAAATATATACATATATACATACGTATGATTAACGTATAAAAACATTTATGGTTATTCTAATCTTTGATTAATTCCGGTACAGAAACAAAACGTACCGAAAGACGGAAACAGGATTTATTTCGGTACGCTTCCCCGATCGGCACAAAAAACACGCAAAAAACGAAAAATACTACTTTTAGTATTTTAGTATATTAGTATTTTAACTATATTTGCGGACATGACAACCATTTAAAAAACTGAATTTATGAGCAAAGCAAAAGTAATCTCCGTATTGAATCACAAGGGGGGAGTAGGAAAGACCACAACCACGATCAACCTGGGCGGTGCGTTACGTCAAAAAGGGTACAAGGTTCTTTTGATCGACCTTGACGGGCAGGCCAACCTGACCGAATCGCTGGGCTTCTCTGCGGAGCTTCCCCAAACGATCTACGGTGCGATGAAAGGCGAATACGACCTGCCGATCTACGAGCATAAGGACGGCCTTAGCGTCGTTCCCTCCTGCCTGGATCTCTCGGCCGTTGAAACGGAGTTAATCAACGAGGCCGGACGGGAGCTTATCTTAGCCCACCTTATCAAAGGCCAAAAGGAGAAATTCGATTATATCCTGATCGACTGTCCTCCCTCGCTGTCGCTGCTCACGCTTAACGCACTGACGGCCTCGGATCGGTTGATTATCCCGGTTCAGGCTCAATTCCTGGCAATGCGTGGAATGGCCAAACTTATGCAGGTAGTCCACAAGGTGCAGCAACGTTTGAACTCGGATCTTTCGATCGCCGGGGTTCTGATAACCCAGTACGACGGAAGAAAGAACCTGAACAAGAGCGTTTCGGAACTGGTACAGGAAACATTCCAGGGCAAAGTGTTCAGCACCCATGTACGCAACTCCATTGCGCTGGCCGAAGCCCCGACACAAGGGCAGGATATTTTTCACTATGCCCCCAAATCTGCCGGGGCAGAGGACTACGAGGGTGTATGTAACGAACTGCTAACAGAAATAAAGTAACCATATGGCAAAGAAGAACGATTTAAAAAACAGTATGTCGGCCGGGCTGACCGGGGGATTAGACAGCCTGATCCAATCCACGGCCGGGCAAAAAGAGGCTCAAAAGCCGAAGAAAGCGAAAACCGTGCATTGTAATTTTGTCATGGACGAAACCTATCACCAGAACTTAAAGCTGATCGCGATCCGCAAAGGCGATTCGCTAAAATCGGTATTGCAAGAGGCTATATCTGACTACTTGGATAAAAACAGTTCCCTGCTATAACAGCGTATCGGGAATATACAGGGCAAACACTCCACAAAAGAAATTCTCCAGGAAAAAGGTACGCAAAAAGCACCCCTACACATCAAAAAGTATATTGAAAATGCGATTCCCTATAAAAAACCCGTTGGCAGGGTTAATCTTGCGTATGTTTAACCTGCCAACGGGTACGATATTAATAAACGTTTGGATTAAGGTTGGACGTTTACGTCTTTATCTGCATCAACCCAGCCTGTTGTCTCTGCATCAAACTGGATCGGATTCAACACAGCCTCTCCCTGATCATCATAACCACCACCGAAAATCAACGTGTAGATATGACGCTTGCCCTGTTCCCATGTATCTCCGAACGGAACATAAATTGTTTTGTATTCGCTTGCTGAACCCAACAGATAAGCTCCGGACTGCCGGATTTTGCAGGCGATCTCCAGATAACATTGCTTCGCATTATCGGCCTCCAACTTGCTTTTGGTGGCTGTTTCGGAAACTTTCCAAGCAGTCAGCTCCTGTGGTATATTCAGCATAGGAGTATTTGTGGTAATATCGGTAGCTTCGGTATTGCTATTGACCGTGATGTTTGCGTTTTTCACTACGGTAAATGCGTGTGGAAATGCTAAATCAGACGAACTCCAACTTCCCGTTCCATCGGCTGCCGCAGGCAATGTGAAGGCGCCGGCAAATTTGAAATTATGAATCTTGATCACGTCGATGTCCACCTGCATGTTATCGTATTGGGTCTTTGCTTTGAATACGACCTGTGACAGAATATGTTTGAAATTAAATTTCACTATTCCGTTGTTCATGTCTTTTGTCTGGCCTTTGGCCATGGCATACATCACGTCGTAGTTTGCATGAGTAGTACCGCTTCCATACTCATCCATGCAGGTATAACTTATCTTTTGGACATCCTTGGTGGCTTCCCAACTATAAAACGCCATCATGTCTTCACTAACCGTTCCGGGATTGAACGCGTAAAAGTCCAAAGCCTCGGTAGGCCAATAACGAAGGTCGCTCGCATTGTCATAATCCCACTTACCATTTTTGTACACGATCTTCACTCCGTCATGTTCAAATTCCGTGTCGTTCTTTCCCATGAAGGCAGTACCATCCGCCGTAAAAGCGAACACGTCGAAATCGGTGTTCTTCAAGTTGGTGTTGGTAGTAGGGGTAGCCCTCGTTTCCGCCGCATTACTTAACACGTTAAAACCAATCGCATTTCGTGAGGAGGTTTCCACATTCGCAATCTCCTCTTCTGAGCAACTCATCAGTAGTACTCCAAAGATTGCCCAAAGCATTACTGTACTTTTTTTCATAAAATGAATAAAATTGTTAATAAATATAATTAATAAAACTCGATTACAACACTATATCCACATTCACATCATCCCAATCATCAACGTCCACATCAAATCCCGGACCGCCACTTCCCGGCTCGGATGGTACCTCATAATCAAAATTCAACACCAGATGCACATCACCGATATGCCCCGCTACCGGGACATCATGCACTTGGTCGCTCACGTCCTGTTCCAATACAGACATGCTGCCTGAACGGTTCTTGAGATACAGCCGGAAAACATTGGGCTCTCCTTCAAGTGCGGAATGTCCAAACGTATAGAATCCGCCTATAATCTGATTCCGTGAAACCATTCCATCAAAGAGCAGGCTCTCCGAAAGATCGGCGGGCAAACTGTCGCCGGACATGTTAAGCGAGCCGGACATGCCGGAAAGAGCGGCCCGCAAATCCGCCACCCTGTCCAGTCCCCGAATTCCGTTCACCTCATACGTGTAGTGACATACCATGTTTACGGGAGTTAGCCGTATTATCTTCGTGCTTCCTTCCGGAATGTCCTTGAGGATAACTCTGTCTATATGGTCGCCACACAGCCAGGGTGGGGTGACGGCCATTGTCTGGTTATCCGGCGACCGAACATCACGCGTATCGGCAGTAAAAAGCGTGTAACTGCCGTTTTCTTTCCAAACCATCCCGTCGGTATCGTAGTTGAAGCAAATTACCCGGTAATCATTCTCGGGGAGCTCCACTTCCCCATCCTCTCCTCCGGGGAAATCAAATATCCACGTGTTGCTTTCATCATCGGTCGGATAAAATACGACCCTCATGCCTTCAGGCTTGTCATGATTGGAAATCTTGGTCCAGTCGAATACTACCCGCACCGTGGCAAAGTGCGGATGATCGTAACATAAATCCTTATGCTCACAAGCCGTCAGTCCCATCCATAAAAATATGAACACCAGACTAAAGCGTATCAGTATCACTGCCTGCCTCCTTTCTTCTCGTTGTAGTTGCCACGGCCCAAGAGCCATACGAGCGAAATCTCCGCCTCCGTGAGACCAAACCAGTGGCGCCGTCGGGTCTCCTTCCAGACATAATGGCCGTCGATAGGGGCATATTTATGGTATTCTCCACCCCAATAGCCCACACCGATGACGAAATCCAGATTCAGACGACGGGCGACGGGCAGCGAATAACCATACTCCAGACCTACCGAATAGTTCATCTTATCCCAAAGCGTACCGCCAGGCTTGCCGCCCATGTAGCCCGTCCCCCCGGTCTCGAAGTCGTAGGTGAATATCCGACCGTAGAGACCGATGTGATGCCCTGCAAGCGGTTTTTCCGACGCTTTCCTGCCAAACCAGCGGCGCACTTCCAGATCCCCGCCATAGAGCCGCCAGTAGTTATGGTGCCGGTCGCTTTTCCACCAGGCATACATCCAATTCCCGGCCAAGGACCAGTTCTTTCCGACGTAAAACTCCACCCCTATATTCGGCACAAGCAACGCATCATAAAGCATGTTCGTTTTCACGGCCATGTAAAAAGGCCCATGTTTTTCCCCAGACTGGAAACCGCCCGTTTCTCCACCGAACGGAGAAAGCTTACAAGGTAAGTACAATGTATCATGCAGGTGGGAGATAACCTGCATGGCAGGGAACGACTTCCGTTTCGATTCATACCAAATATACAAACAAGATGCACGAAGATCCGGAAACAAATTCCGATACATGTACCGATATGGGATGCCGTACCGCAAGCGTTTCAATTCATTTATCTTGTTCTCCCCGTTTCCACTTGCTTCCACCTCGGAAACAATACCTTGCAGAAGCTCCACCGTTTCCGATTTACCGGGCATTCCGGGATCATTCTCCACCAAACGCAGCAATCCCCTCCAGTCACGCCCCACGAATACCGACGTTTTCAGCGTGTCGGGTAGCGGCGAGTAACCGCACACGTGATCGAACAAACGTTTCGCCCTTAGTTCAGACAAACGCCTGTTCAGTTCGATGCTCCCCTCGGGGGACGCCGCACCGACCACCATAATCTTGCAGATAGAGAAAGCCGTGTCCGGCCTGTATTCCAATATCCGGCGGCTGATCTTCTCTAACGACCGCCTGTTATCCCGTAAAGAGAGATCTATTTCCGTTCTACCCTTGTGGAAATATATTTTCACGGAATCCCGTGTCTCTTGAGCGGAAACGAAAAGAACGGAACACGATAAAAAAGAAAGGAGAATTACCTTGAAAAGTCTTAAATATAGGTTTCTACACACACTCGTGTGTGTGTGTGTGTGTGTGTGTGTGTGTGTTTATAAAAAAAATCAATATTTCCAACTTTTTTCTGTTTTTTTTGCATATAACTTACTATAAAATATCTGCTACCCCAGAAAGAGCAACTAACCAAAAACCTTTATACTTTTGAAACCTAATATTTTAATTATAAATTCTATACTTACAATTTTGAAAGCCGCAAAGATACATCATTTTTCGAAATTAACAGTTAATACGCAATATTTTCTACATAAAGATACAAAAAAAGAAAGCGATATCGGGGCGTTACACCATAAAAACAACCTATCGGTTATTATAAAATGATATTGCGCACCCGGCTGATCGGTACGGTTCTCCCACCATGCGGACAACATTAAGGTACTGCAAAAGTATCTTTTCATCTGCAAACAAGGATGTTCAAAAAGAACTTGGTATTTCATAAACACTGAATTTAAGATAATAGGGCAAAAAAATAAAAGGTTCGTAAACCCTTTTAGCCAACAATTTGTTATCTTTGTGCGGTCGTAAACCGACCGTGTTTTTACATTTTGAGAAAAAAAGCGTTTAGCTGATTTCTGTGCAAGCGAAAAGTCCAAAAATTGCATTATACACAGAGAAACAGATAAATGCTCCCCGTGATATGCGGGGGGTATCTCCTGTTTGTGTGTATAGGGCTTGGACTCCCTCGCTTGCGGATAGGCGAATGCCCTTCCGCTTTTTTTATGTTTATTGGCTTGGTGTAGGGCACAAGCGAAATCCTTATAGCAATGGAAAAGACACAGCGAAAACAGTCCCTAAACTGCTTGTCAAACACTCCTAAGCTGTTTGACCTCAAAGAACTACTTAGTTCGCTTAAGATCACCCCCGGACAAATGGGAAACATGAAAGGGTTGATATACATCGAAGGGCTGACGGAAAAACAAGTACGCCAAAAATTAAGCCATGCAAAGATCATCGGAACAAATAGATTCGGCATTAATTCCTGCCTGTATTATATCTTCTTTGAGGATGTAAAGGGGAGATATTTGTGCCTGTTTAACGGTGACAGGGAATGTTTCAGAGCGTTGTTTTTCAGTAAGGTATTACTAAATTAACCCCCTATAAGATAGAGTTGTAAAGTTCTTTTCATCCGCAAAATGAAATGAATAGAACGTAATATCTATATTGTTAAAATTTATTAACGGGGTAAATTCTAATTTGTATTTCTACACGCTTTGAATAATAAAATATATACATATTTTTGAACCATTAAAATATAAACTTTATCATGGAAAAAGCAAATATAGGATTTAAAGCCGGGATCATCTTTGAAAAATTAGGAGAAACCGGACTTATAACCATTGCCGAGCTTGCGAGAAGGCTAAATTTTGCGGCTGATGAAACCGCACTCGCCGCCGGGTGGCTCGCACGTGAGAATAAGATATACATCGAACGGCGAAACGGTTTGCTGTATATCAGGAAAGAGTGATACAACGTATCAAAAGGATAAACGATAAACGCTGGAATGTTTGCAGTGCGTAACACTATTGATGTAAAAGTGCTTTTCATTATCCATTTGAAACCATTTATCAATTTATAACAAATAACAAAGTATGGATAAGCACATCATCGGAGAGAACGCAGGGAAACTCTGGCGCTTATTAAGCACAGACGTACACCGAAAATGGACTTTACAAGAAGTCAAGGATGCAACAGGGTTCAATGACCTGGAAGCTGCCAGCGCAATAGGTTGGCTCGCACGTGAGGACAAAATCCAATTCGAACTTGAACACCACAGCACTAAGGATAAGAACGTCTTTTTATACCTTATGCTGAACGTGTATTTTTAAAGCCTGTTTAAAAATATTGCCCCCGGCGGGGTTTTCGCTGGGGGCTTCCTGCATTTGCATATATAACCTCAAAGGCAAGTCAAATCGGACGGGGTGGCGGTCGGACGGCTGAAAAGTCGAAAACGTAACACAGGCGTGTTACTACTTGTCTTTGACAAGGCATTTTTTAGGGGTGCTGGCATACAATCCGAAAGGGGCGGGAACGGCTGTTCCCGTTTGTTCTCCCTGCAACCTACAGGATATTAACCTTAAATCATTAAGTGATAAACACTATATTTAATAAACCCTTTTAGCCAACAAATTGTTATCTTTATGCGGTCGTAAACAAAAAATAAGCTTATGAAAACTGCTATGGAAAAAAAAGAAATCGGCTTAATGAGACAGATCGGTTATCTCTCTTTTGTCGTTGTTTTGTTGTATGGGCTTACGCTATTTGCGGTTTCTTGTGACAATGATGAAGATCCTCCTCTTCCTCCCGCAGTGGAAAAAGTAGTGCTGGCATTTGGTGTGGATCAGGGTGAAGGTCAGCTTTCGGCTAAACCGGAGTTGGAAAATACGGCTGCGGAAAAGATAGGAGAATTGATCTCTCCGGCTGAAATAGCGAAAGGCACAACGGTGCATTTTCGTGCTACCCATTCCAAATCATGGACAATCATGTATTGGAAAGTCAATGGCGTCATTATTCGTTCTGTGGAGCCGGAGCAGACTTTCGTCATCGATGAGCATAAGGAGGTTCGGGTTGCTTTCAAGCCTTACAAGTCACCGGAACCGGAGGGGCTGTAAAACAAACTGTGTCAGCAAAGCAATAAAATATTAATTTTGCTGACACAGTTTAATTGAATTCTCTTTTTGCTGTTCATTTGCTTTATTTCAGGACTTCGCCCTTCTCGTTGAAGAACACTTCGCTGTCCGTGCCTTCTGCATCGGTAAATGTCACCTTGTAGGTCTTTGTGCCTTCCTCGCTTTCCTCAACTGCGGCTTCCTTGATTGTCAGGTCTGCGAAATCCTTCTTGATCGTGTCCTGAACCGCCTGCGGCAGATCCTTTACCTCGATTGGCTTATAATCGTTCACCATTACCACAATCTCAACATCCGATACCATGTTGCCGGCGAATGCCACTGAACTACCCAATCCCATAACAAGTGCTACTGCAAATAATACCTTTTTCATAATCCAATCTATTTAAATATTTAACATATGGTTTCTGAAAGACAAAGAACAAACATTGTGCCAAACAAATAAACAAGTCATATATACCTGATAATCAAAAGCATACAAAAAACACATATATTTATTGAAGAACTGTTATCTGTGTATCATTTCCACATTTTGTGGAAATGATACACAGACTTTCTATAATTGCCTCCGGCGGGGTTTTCGCCGGGGGGCTTCTTGCATTTGCATATCTATCAAAAAGAAAGCAATATCGGAGCGTTACACCATAAAAACAGCCTGCTGGCAATGACAAAATGATATTGCGTGCCTGGCTGATCGGTGCGGTTCTCCCACCATGCAGACAAATCCCGGTAACAGAATGACAAAGCGGACACCCAAAATTGCGTTAGGGATTGCAGAGTAAAGCCCACAGCCTTTAGGCGAGGACTTGGAGCGTAAAGCCCGACCGTCCCACGGGAACGCCCAAAAGAAAAAGAATCCCCCGAACATTCATCCGGGGGACATTCAGGCCGTCACGTCAATTATAATACAGATTAAGATCATCCGTACTTATCTCCTTCCCGTCCCGGAAAACAAGGCTCTTTTTCTCGATCTCCTTTCCGTTTTTGTAAACGGTCACTACCCACTGCATCGGCTCGTTCACAACGCCGTCCTCTCCGTCCACGACACCACCGGAAACGGCAAACTCGATCGCCTTTCCCGTCGTGCTTAACGTCACCTTTTCGACGGCCAGTTCTTCATCGCTTAGAATCACCGGGCTTGCGAGGCTTTCCCCCGTCGCCCCGTCTTTCAACTGCGTACCGTTGGCGACTACCACGACCGACTTAATGAAGCTGCGGAAATCTCCCGACTGCTCGATCGTTACCTCATACATCGCCCCTTTTCCTCCCGGTTCGTCGTCGTCCTTGCTGCAACCGACGAAACACAATGCCATGCACACGCATACGGCTGACAAATACAAATACTTTCTCATACCTTCAATTATTTAAGTTTATAAATAGATCACGCACCCCAGACCGACATGGTTGTTATTCCGGAGAATGGAGTTAAACAACATTTCAAACCTGTATTCGGCAAAAAGAGCCACTTTCGGGCTTAGCAACATTTCCGGCCTTATCCCGACCTCGTACCCATACACGAAAGCCTTGCTTTTCTCCAGGTACACAAGATCGCTTTTCGCCTTGGCTTTCTGGTAGCCGATCGTCCCGGCTGCGATCCCCAGGAGCGAGAATTTCCGTCCTTTCAGGGCGTAATAGGCCAGCTCCGGGCCGACCGTCACGGTGTTTGCCTTTACCAGATCCCGGTTTAGATTCCGGTAATTAAGGTTTGCCCCCACCTTGAAAGCCTTGTACACCTTTCCAAAACCGAACGTCCCCTGCACCTGACTTTCATCCACGATATAGCCCAGCTTCACGTTCATATACTGGCTTCCGATATATTGTGCCCTGCACACGGCCACCAGGCACAAAAAGAGCGATAATACGGCAATTTTTCTCATAACCTCATTGATTTACTTGTATCGTTACATTCTCTTTCACTGGCAGACCGTAACGGCTTGAAACGGTAAACTCGATCACCGCCTGCCCGGTCGCATCCGGCCGGAACGTCACCAGGTTGTTTTTTTCCAGTGCCACGCCCTCGCCCCTTGTCGCATCATACCCGGAAATATACACCCGGCCGCTTCCCTTTACGAACCTGGCCGACGCTTTCACCCCGTAAAGTTCCGTATCAAGCTGCAAATAAAATTCCGCTTCCTCCGATACCAGCATAAGATCCGGCACGTTCTGGAAACGTATGTTTATCTCCGGGCTGGAAACTTTCAGTTTGATGCTGTCGGATCGTGTCACCAGTTCGCTGGCTACCCCCATGACGATATACGCCTCTCCCTCGGTTGCCGGGATAAAATCGAAATCCAGCCGATTGTTTGCCTTGAAATCATATTCAAACGTTTCTCCGGGGCTGTATTCGTTGTTATCCACCAGGATAACGCCGTCCCCGTCCCTGACCTCAAAGCGTGTCAATATCTGATCCCCGTTGTCCGGATCGAGATCCGAGATCGTAAGGGTGCAATTAATGGGCTTCCCCACTACGGCCGTATTGCCGTCTATACTTTTCAGCGTCACGGAAAAATCCCGGCTGACAAGTTTCAGTTCGTCGTCGCAAGACGACAAAAAGACCAAAGCGCACAAGGCGGTAACTAATTTTCTCATACGATTTATTTTATTTGTTCACGATAATACGGTCAAACAGAGCGTTCAGATCCACCCCTTTGCTCCTTAGAAAAGCGATGTATTTCACCACCACGGGGGCGGTTTCCGACTGCTCGATGTTGCAAAGCTGCTGGCGGCTGATCCCCATTTCCTCGGCAACGCTTTTCGCCGTCAGGCTTAGCCTGATCCTTTCTACTTTCAATTCATTACTTAGTTCCATAAATGAAATTTAAAGGGTTTATTCTCTTTTGGTTTTTTATCACCTCATAATGCAAATGATTCCCGGTACTTATCCCGGTGCTTCCCACGAACCCGATCACGTCCCCCTTTTCCACCTTCGCACCTTTCCGGGTGTAAATGAGTGTCAGATGTGCGTATCTGGTCTGAAATCCGAAACGGTGCGTAACGACTACCGTTTTCCCATATCCGGGCGTTTCACCTGCGAACGTCACCGTCCCACTGGCTGCGGCGTGTACGGTAGCCGCATACACCGCCGCCATATCCAGGCCTGCGTGAAACTGCCTTTCACCGCTTATCGGATGCGTCCGGTAGCCGTAACGGTCGGAGATCCGGTATTTCTCTTTCAGGGGTGCGACAGAGGGGACGAAACGGTAAATATCCCCGTCCTTTTGGACGATCCCCCACACCGGGGCGATGTCCCCGTAATCCCCTGCGGTCTGCAACACCTCCACGATCAGCGAACGTTTGTCCTGCGCCCCCACCCGGCCGACAGGGATCAGCGCAAGGATCGCAAGGCTAAATATCCTCCACATTCACGATGTCGCTGTTCTCCAGGTCAAAAAGAACGTGACGGCCTCCGTTCTTCTCGTTGATCTCGATACGGAAAACTTTCTCGTCCGGAATGGTGAACTTATCGAAAGCGATCACGTATTTCATCCGGCCGTTCCCCTCTATCCTGGGCGAATAATTCTCCGAGAACAAAGCCTGCTGATCCACTTCCTGGGATGCGGTCAGCTTGGCCGTTTTCTTGTCGATGATGTAATACCGGATATAATCTATATCATAAGGCAGTTTGCTTTTGTTCTCGATCTCAAAGGTAAACAGGAGCAAGTTATCATATATATGCAGGTTGTTCACGGAGAAAACGATCTTGTTGCGAACGATCCCCTTGTTGAATATCCCCCTTTTTGCGTTATATACCCGGCTCATGACCTGATCCCTTTCCCCGGCCGGGATAATGTTGTCGGTCAGGATCACGTTCGCCTTTTTCTCCGGCCGTTTCTCCCCTATCTCATAGACGAACGCCTCCGGCTGCTGCCGATAATCCACGTTGAACGTGTAGAACTTCCCCCCTTCGGTCGCCAGCGACACGTTTGTCTGCCTGGGAAATTCCTCCACCTTTCCCGTGGCTGCGATCATTCGCACGATATTCTCGGTATTCTCGGCCTTGCTTACCTGTATGCAGGTATCGCCGTAATCTATATAAATCACCTTTTCCGGTGCGATCAGGTGCGTTTGCGACACCTCATTCAGATAGATAGTGTCCGGCCGTATGCTCGACATATCGGGCAGGAAATAGTTCGTATGCTCCAGGCTGTCGGCATAGGTCACGTTAAACGAATAGAAAAAACCTCCCTCGGTCGCCACGCTGACGGTCGTCTGCTTGCTGAAACTTTTCCGGTTGGCCTTTATGCGCAAGATATTAGGCACGCTCTCCGGGTTATCGACGGCCACGAAGTCCGTAACGGCCTGGTTATACTTCACGGCCGAGGGGAATACAAGATGTATCGTCTTGGAATAATTCACTGCGATAGGCAGGCTTTCCACCGGGCGGATCTGCGCCCCGGCCGAGGAAACGGCCAACGCCAGGATAAAAGAACAAATAGCTTTCATTTCAGATATAGTTTATAGTTCGACTTCACGGTGACAACGACCTGGTTGTTCTTCTTCCGGAACACGCTCTTTGCCGCATTGCTCACCGCATTAACCCCCGTACTTAGAACGTCCGTCCCGTAAGAGGTAACGTTCATATCGCTAACCACCTCGTCGGCCGCCTCCTTTGTCGCTTCCGCCTTGATGTTCAAGGGCACATATATACCGGGCAGTCCGTCCCTGTCGTACACGGTCTTTTGCATCTCATAGATGCTGTTCCCGATCCGGACGGATTCAACCGTTATATTGATCCTGTCCTGTGCGAGCTTCACCACCCCGAAAACGGCCGTCCCCTTGTTAATCACCATGCCGCCGGGCAGTTGCATTTCTTGGAGCGTGACAAGTTTTATCACGCTCCCGTTCGTGATCTTCTGATCGCCCGACACAATGGCCTCTATCGTGTTTCCCTTGTTCTCCGGTTCTTCCCCCGAAAAGAAACGTCCTACTGTCCTTTCAGGCTCTTCCTTCTTCGGCGTTTCCTTTTTCGGCCGGGCTTTCGCCGTTCTCCGTTTCATGGCTGCGGCCGCTTTCAGACTGTCGGCTCTCTGGTTCTGCCTTAACTGTTCCTGCAAGGCTATCACTTCCGGATCTTCCCGGTACATAGCTCCCGAACGTTCCCGGTACACTTCATCGGTAAAATTCTCGTACTCCGGCCGTCCGTCCGTATTCATCATATCGTCCAGGGTAAAATCGCTTTGCTGCTGTGCCCTAAGCGAAGTGTTCACGCTCCCGTCCTCTTCCCGGTTGTCCCCTTTCCCGGTCAGTGCCAGCGTAACGGCCAGCACCACCAGCACGAAGATCCCCAGGGATGCGAACAGGATTATTTTTGTTTTCGTGGCCTTATCCATAGTGTTACTTTTTTTCAGGTTCTTGTTCTATCCGGACAATCTGCTGTATAAACTGGTTAAAGAAAAATCCCGTCACGTTCTCCGGAAATTGCGGCGTGGTTCTCACGATCTCCCCTTTCGTCCTGATAAGAAACCTTAGCTTCTGCCCCGAAACGCCGTAAATCGTCAGGGTGGAAGTGAAAGCCACCTTGTACGGCTCATTGTCCCCGGCGATCGTCTGGATGCTGTCTATCTCGCATTTATAGACCGCCCCGTTCTGCACCGCATCAAAATAGGCCTTATCATTATAATACTTTGAGAACACGGCATTCAGATCGTTCTTATTGACATAAAAAGCGGCGTGCGCCTGATTTTTTTTCAGGTTCAGGCGATCGAAGCTGTTAGCGTACCCGGTCGCCTCGGCGCACGTCTTTTTCACCAGGGCAAGAAACAGAGCCTCGCTATCCTCGGCGTGCGTTTTCAGGTACTCGCCGGATCGCTCCACCACGACCACCTTATCCAGTGCCGTAAAATTCACCACCAGTCCCCAGGCCAGCACCAGGACAACCACCACCAGGGCAAAGCCCAGGCACAATTTTAAGTTTACCGCTCCTTTGCGCTTGGCCTCGGCCAGTGTATCAAAATCTTTCAGTATATCGTCTTTATTCATAAGATCAGGATTTAAAACAGTTCACGACAAAATTTCACGCTTTTGGCAAACAGGAAAAGTTTGAACACGAAAGCGAAAAGAAGTCCCAGCATGGTATATTTGTTCTGTCCGCACATGTGCATGATATTCTCCGCAATGATAGACCCCAGGGCGTTGGCTATCAGGAACGCCGGGATCGTCATGTAACAGACAAACAGGTTTTTCAGGTATGCGTGCGTATAATGCCTCGTTTTCTCGTCCATGTAGAGTATTACGGCTATCGGCGTGACGATCTCCAGGAGTATAAGATACAGATACCGGGCTGACGCAAAGAAGAAAAATATATATTTCGTTGCGTACAGGAGTATCGTATAAGCCGCAATATTGAACGGCAGCATGATAACCTCCTGAATCTGCTGCCCTACCCAGTTATGCCGCCTTTGCACGTCCTCGATATAGTCCTTTGTAAAGGTTACGATCGCCTCGTCAATGCTTAGATCCACGTCCTCCTGATAATGGCTTATCAATTCGTTCTGAAGATTTCCAAGTGCCGTTTCCACGATCGTAAAGGCGAACGGTGCGACCATGATAATGGCGAACACATAAATATAGATATAGAACAGTTTGAAGAACTGTTTCATATCGACGGGCTTGTCCCCCTCGCTAAAGGCCTCTTTCCAGGCCGTCACGAACTTTTGTATCACGATGATAACGGCGATAAAGGAACAAAGGGCGATGATCCCCTGGCTGACGCCGTTCATCTTGACGGCCTCGTATGCGCTAATCACATTGTCGATCACTTCCATAGGCTCACTTCTTGGCTGTTGATTTCAGGGCTGCGATCCGTTTTATAGCGTCATTGACCGTATTAAACCTCGCTCTCTCGTCGAGCATCTTGTCCCGGTTCTCTTTCAGCTTGTTATCCAGATCCACGATAATTTTTATCCTCTCCCCGTCGGTCATGCTCACCGAGGGCGATATGATCGTCCGGATCAGGTCAAAGGAAAGCACGCTTTCCTCCATGATCTTGTTCAGCACGTTCGTATATTCCCCGTATGCCTCCTGTCCGGTAAACACGTCCGACCGGGTGCACTCTTTCGCCGCCAGTTCCAACATTTCCCCCTGCATGGAAAGCACCTGCAACACCATTTTAGAGTTTTTGATAACCCCGTTCACCTGCCGGTACAGATCCAGGCTCTTAGTCAGTATGTCCCTGGATTCCCCCAGCACTTGAAACTGTTCGTATGCCTGTTTAAGTTCTTTCGCCCAGGTTATCTGCGATAGCTGCGTCAAGGCCGGATCGGACACCACCCACTGGCCGAACGCCGTACAGTAAAAGCACATCATCACAAGCAAACTACATAGACATTTCCGTTTCATAACTTTTCTGTTTTAATTGTTTATACTTCTCTATGGCCGTTTCCATGCTTCCGGCCTCCTTGTAAATCTCCTGCAATTTGTTCCATTTCTCGCCGTCGGTCTGGAATGCAAGCAATTTTTCCGGTGAAAGCTCCAGGCGTACCACCGTTGCATAACTATCCATAAACCGGATGAATATCTCCGAATACGGCCGTACCCCTGAAAAGTCGTTACGGATCGACTTCATCAGGTTTACGTGGCTCCGGTTCTTGATATGGAACGCCTCTACCGTCTGGTCGTAAACGATCTCGTTGGCCGGAAGCACGTATAAGAGTTGCGTATTGGCGATAATGCCTTTCGTGTACTCGTTATCGGGAAGCTGCGCCAATGACTGGACGATCGTACCCACCGCCCCGTTTTCCTTGCGGAGTTTCTGGTAACAGAACGCCACCGTCGAATGTATGTCCGCACCTGAAAAGGTGTCCTTTATAGACTGGCTTTCTGCGTACTCGTCAAAGATCAGCATCCCCCTGACGGAACGATCCGAAAGGATCTTGTTCTCTATCGTATCGAAAAGGATTGTCATAATGACGGAAATCAGGAACGGATCTTTCTTTATCTTCGTCAGCTCAAAGACGATAAAATCCCGGTTCTGCATATCGTTCTCCAGTGGGGACGGCTTGCACACGTTCTCATAAAATCCCCCCGGCATAAATTCCGAACACACGTGCAGGAAGCTGTCTATATCGAAGTATTCCGGCAGGATATTCAAACGCTCATACAGTTTTTTCCCCTCTCTTTGGACGTACCTGTAAAAGTCCGGGAAACAATGGCCGTCGGGAATATCCTCGTAATAACGGCAAATGATCTTTGTCAGCGAAACAACTTGTTTCGTGTCCTCCATGATCGCCTTAGACCGCCAGAATTTAAGCACCAGGTTTACAAGCGTCTTTATCTTCTCGTTGTCCGGCTGCTTCCCGGCCGTATAGAACGGATTGATCCCCAACGGGCTGCTGCCGTCATAATCAATATGCAGCGACCTGTCCGGGTACAACTGCGAAAGCTGGTAAAAGCTCTTTCCGAACTCGACGACGATCTGTTTATAATTCTGCTCGATGTTCTGCTGGATGATGTTCAACGACGTAACCGACTTTCCCCCACCCGTCGATGCGACGATAATCATGTTACGTGCCGGAATGCGTTTCTTATCTGCGTCCCAAACGTCCTTTCGAATCGGTGTTTGATACAGCCGTTCGTTAAACAAGATCCCCTCCTTGTCGCTGCGGAACGTAGAGTAATTGATCCCCATGCAGAGCGACGAATGCAGATCCGAAAGAAACAGGTAGTCCGGATTCAGGTTGTTTTCCCGGCCGATGATCGAGCCTATAAAGATATTATAAAGCCCCTCGTAACTTGGAATGTAATATTTAAACCCGGCGTTCGTGAAAATCATTTTTACCTGTTCCGTCTGTCGGTTCAGGATCGTTTCGTCATCCTCCAACAGCAACACGTTCAGGTGCGTTTTGCAAAGCACGTTTTCCTCGTTGATGATCTCCTGCTCATACGAGGCCAGGCCGTCATAACGGCTTTTTATGGCCTTGTCAAACTCCCGGTAACGGCCGAACAGCTTCACCCTCTCGGCCAGTTCCTCCCGGTAGCTTCCCCCGGCGAATTTCCATATCTGGTTTACCACATGGGAACAGGGCACATGAACGCCGATCCTTTCCAGCATCGACATATAAAGCTGGCTGTTTGCCTCCTGCAAAGTGCTGTCCGTAACATATACTTTCATCCTGTCGGGCAGATACCTTTCATCACAAACGGCAAAGAATATCCCTTTCTTCTGCCCGATCCTTATCATATCGGAACACTGTATATCCCTTAGTCCCTCGTCGTCATGGAAACCGTTCACGTACCGGAAAAGGTGCTGTTTCACCTCGGCCACGTTCAACGGCCGGATCTGCGTGCCACGGATATTCCGGATAATGGAAACTGCACTCTCCACCGATTCCAGAAACTCGGCCAGCCTGTCCCGGTCTGCCTTCGCCAGTTTCTCGCTATACGCCAACGGGTTGGCCTGGTACGCTTTTTCAAGGCTTTGCAGTCCCGAAAGCGTAAAGGACAATATGCAGAAGTGATGCAGGTATTCCCGTCCGTCGAAATACTTCCTTTCGGCCGTCTGTATATAGCCCTCCCCCTCGATCACATATTCCGGCTTGAATTTCCTGCGTAAAAACACGTCCTGCTTATGTATAAACCCGGTTCGGACATACTGGAAAGCCCGGAATAACTCGTTATGCCTTTCCTCCAGATCCGAGCGATCCAGCGAATAGGCCTCCGGCAATTCCAACAGGTAGGAAACGGATATTTCGCCGGATTTGGTAAGTATGGAAGATCCTACCGTATCCAAGATACAGTACGCTTGCGCTGCCGATATTTTCATAAAAAGAGTGTTTACAGGCTGTTTAACAGATCCTTATTCGATATGACAAATACCTGTCTTTTGAACTTGCCGAACTTGCGCTGCATGGAAAGGTTGATAAAGACGATCCGCAAGACCACAGAGGCGAACGCCCCGGCCACCAGCGAAACGATAAAGGCCAAAAAAGATCCCTCCCCACTCATGGCACTTGTCAGGAAGCCCACGACAAAAAGAACAATCACAGCCAGGATAATACAATAGATGCAAAAAAACTTCGTTCTCATTCCATGCACTTTCAGGGGTGTTTCCAGCCCCTTTCTAACCTGGAAGTCCATTAGAGGGACATTTTAAGTTTGCTATTGATAAGTGCGATAACGGCTGCAATGATCGCAAGCCCGATGATGATGTAACCAACTACCCAGAGTAAGTTTACAATACCCTCTTTTCTTGTTCCCTGTCCGTCCCGGTCTATAATCTTATCATAATTCATCACCACACCGATCCCCACTCCCACGATCAGGAGCATGGCGATCACCGGAACGGCATAATCACTAAGGAATGTGTTTACTTCATTTCTGATACCTCCAGTAGCCTGGAGCAAGATAAACAAAGGCGTTTTCATAAGGAGTTTATTTTTAAGTATTTAAGTAAATAAATTCTTATCCGGCCAATCCAAAAACAACCTTTGCTATTGCACTGGAGTTTCAAACTGGAGTGTATTTATACAATTATATTGTACAAAATCCATTCCAATTTGACATAATACACTACTGTTTTAATAAATACACTAATTATCAAACTTTTATAATTTTACCCCTTTTTTATATTCCACAAAAAAGTGTGGAGTTGTCCCACACTTTGTAGAATGTCGCCACACTTCCCTTGTTATTCAATGCCTTGTATATCCCTTATGATCTGCTGGTAATTTTCCTCTATATCCGAGGCCAGTACGGGATGCACGATCGGAAGCGGATCTTCCTTGTCCTCGTACATTTCAAACCTCAAATGAAAGTTCCTCATGTTGGAATGTGCCGCACTCCCCACGAACTCGCCCGATTTCAGGCTGGTAAAGAAATTCGTGTCGTATATTTCCTCTTTCTGCGTGGAAACTGTACGGCTGCGGTTCTCCCCTCCCCGGCTGCTTCCGGTGGTCTTTGAAACCCTCTGCCTCTCCTCTTTTCCAAAAACAAGCGGGTAGCTTTTCAAGGCCTCTATGTCCTTTGTCCGGCCAAAGAACTGGTTCCCGAAATTGGATTCTATCGAACTGCGGTCATATTTCCCGTATATCTTCTCGATCTTCGCCGCCGACTGCGTGAGGAAAACGAAACTGCAAAGGTATTCCCTTAGAACGGACGGCAGTTTCTCGAAATCGGCGATCCGGAACGTGGTCGCTTCATCCAGAAAGTAGAAGAACGGCACTTTGTTCGCCAGCGTGAAACGCCGGGACGAAATGGAAAGCATGAGCGATATAACCGGGGAAATCAGGTTTTCGATCTGATAGGCGTTCGATACGACAACCAATTTCGGACATTCCGGATCTATCAGGTTAAAGTCGAAATCATTTCCGGAAAGGACATAACACACCTTTTTTTCGTTGGCGAGCGTGCTTAGACTGTTGGTAAGGCTGCTTAGATAGCTGCTTTGCGTCTTGGGGCTGTCCTTTGCGTCCAGGAATGCCCCGGCCAGTACCCGGCTCTGGTGCTTGCCCTCCAGGAACGACGTTATCCGGACAGTTCCGGCCGAACAAATGAAATTAACGATATGGGGTATCGTGCAAAACTGCGGATAATCGTTATAAAACCGGATCGAAACGCCCCTTAATATCCCCAACGCCCCGTTAAACCACTCGTCCCGTTTGCCGTCCTTTCCCTGGTAGGCGGTCAGCATATCATCCATTAGCTGCAAGAACAAGGTTTCATTCTTCACCACGGAAGGACGTATCGGATTTGTCCGGTGCGTCCGTTCCATATCCGTGAAACTGATCTGGAAGCACCCATAAGGGTAATTATGTTTTTTTACCAGGTGTACGGCTGTCCTTGCCAGATCGAAATCCTTGTAATTATAGACAAATCCGGCAAACCCGGCCTGTATATACTGGCTTAACAAGGGCTTTCCTATGCTTTTGGTCTTTCCGGAGTTCGCCCCACCATAGACCAGGAAATTATCGAACGGATCGGCAAAGGTTATTTTCCTCCCTCCCCCGGCCGACAGTTCAAAACGGTATTTCTGTCCTTTTTGCTGCTGTTTCCCGGAATTTGGAAGCAACAGCACAACAACGATGATCCCCACCAGGCAGGCGATCCCTATAATAATATACATCATCATATCATAACTCTTTAAACGGGTTTAGAAAACTGCCGATCTGTTTTATCAGCATCATTTTTATATTAGCCGGGTTCTGTATAAGGCTGACGGCCTTTTTCACGTTGCCTACAAGCATCCTTTCCGTCCGGAAGCTATCCCCCAGGATCTCGTTTATCAGCTTTTGTTTGGCCTTACCACCGATAAACCCGACCGTCTTGTCTGCGCTTCGGTGCGTTCCCCTTTCCCGGCCTCCGGTATCTTTGGCGTACCCGGTAAAGGCAAGCAAATCCCGGCGTTCCATAAAGAAAGAACTTTCCCCCTTGATGTAGGTATAGTTTCCGGCCTCGTCCCTTTCGATCGTATATCCCCTCTCCCTCATGGCCTTGTTTATCTGCCTTACCGTCCGGTATTCGGGATTTGCCAGGCACTCCCTAAGATCCTCGTTCCTGACTGCGTACCCATGCTTGTATCGGTCTATCAGATTGATCTCATTCTCGTATGCGTATTTCCGGATCGCCGAAATCGGCACATAGGTTTTCGTTTCCCTATCAAACAGTACATCATAAGACACCTCTTTAAGCTCTTTCCTGTATTTCACCGGATCGGGTTCAGGCATGGGCGTTTCCGCTTCGTTTTCCGTTTCTTCCGGATGTGCCTCGCTCCCCGGCGTTTCCTGCTGTGGCTGCTGCGCTTCCTCCTTTGTTTCCGGCTTTCCGGTCACGCTTTTATCCTCTTCCGGCTCGATCGGCACTTTCTGGTATGTCAGGAAAGAAATATTCTTGGCTTCCAGGCCGTTTTCCCGGTAGGCCACGCCCTCCTGCTTGTACTTGTACAGGTTAAACCGTTCGATAATGCCCTCCATGTGGCGGCTCTCCAGTTTCGGATCGGCGAATTTTTTCAGATCCTTGTGCCGTATGCTCACCCGTTCACCCTCCCGTGAAAAGGAATGTACCCCTTTCCGTACCTTATGCGTGTAGCCTTGTTCTTTCATGGCTACGACAATCTGGTTAGCGGACGTAAAACGGTAGTTCTCCAACAGGTTTTTAAGCTCCGGGTTCTTGATCTTCTTCAAGACGGCTTCGGCCGTCGGTTCGCTTTTCACCAGGTTTATTTGATGCTCGTATGCGAACTGCCGGACGGTGGCGAACGATACCGTCGTATGGTTTTGTTCATCATAAACCACTTTATAAGCGACCTCTTTCAAGGCCTTTTCCCCCTTCTGTGCTTCATCTTTTACATATGTCGAGAAACTTATATCCTTTACCTGCAAACCGTTCTCCCTGTACCCGGCCGGGTTCGCCTCGTACTTTGTCAAGTCGAAACGTTCCGTTATGCTTTTTAGCTGCTCGTCAGACAGAGGTTGTTCGAACGCTTTCAAGAGCCTGTGTTCAACCTGGAACACTTCACCCTCCCGTGAAAAGGAATGCACCCCCTTCCTTACCTGGTGCGTGTAACCTTGTTCCCTCATGGCTGCGACGATCTGGTTTGCCGCCGTAAACTGCTCGTCCTGCAATATCCTTTTAAGCTCCGGGTTCGTGATCTTCCCGATCTCGGCCGATACCTGCGGACGTACATAAGTTTCCCCCTCTTTGGCCTGGTAATCGAATTTCCGGTTAAAACATTCCTGTACCCTGACTTTCCAGCCCTCATGTGAAAAACCCCGTTTCACCGTCCCCCTGCCCTCCAGTTCCCAGGTGTTCCCGGCCGATTTAGCCCCCGGAGAAAGTTTCACTTTCCCGTCCAGGCTCTTGCGTGAAACGATTACGTGAACGTGTAAGTTCAGACCGGGTTTAGGCTCTCCGATCCTGGCGATCCCCTGTTTCACCTCTTCATCTTCCGGATGATAGGATCGTTCCGTTTCCACACGTGCGTAATACATGAGATCCTGGCCTCCCCTAATATTGTCCCGTCCGAAGTTCAAGGCGTATTCATCCATAGCCGAACGGGTGAACGCCTCCAGCTTTTGGAAAACCTCTTTTTTCTCCTGTGGTGTAAGTTCCTTAAAATCGTCCACTTTCCGGCCGATAAGGTGCATTTGTTCCGACTGCGACGGATTGAGCGAAAGCATGAAGAATTTAGCGTCGTTAGCCCCTAACGCCTTTTTGTTCCCGTCTATATCCATAATTACCCGTTCGGGTGAAATATCCTGCTCCGTATGGGAGAAAAAACGCTGTCCCTCCCCCGTTTCCTTTTCCAGATAACGCACCAGGTCGTGACAGCTTCCCGTATTTCCGCTTTTCACGTCCTCGGCCGGGTGTACTTTGGCAAACATAGGCTTATCTCTTTAGTTCGTCCTTTAACCTTTTCACCCACATATCCAGCGTATTACGGTCTATCTCATAAACCGTATCGTTGAATGTCGGTATCTTCTTCACCTCGTCGATACGCTCCACGATCTCCAGGATCTTGTGCGTATTGCATCCGACGGCCGGAGTTCCTTTCTCCTGCCGGGCTATTTCGAGATCCGTTTGCAGTTTCCCGGCCTTCTCCCGGTTTTCCCTGGCTTCCTGTTCCAGTTGCTTGGAACGCTCCAAAAGTTCCTGTACCTGTGAGATGTGCATATATTCGTCCGGATTGTCCCCCGGCGTTTTCACTTCCCCGACAAGCGACAAAAGGAGTTGTTCGATGTTTTTCAGCCTTACGTTAGTGGATTTCTCAATGCCCCGGACAACTTCGATCACCCGGCTTGCCTGCTCTTTGGCCGCAATGTTCGGCGGCATTACATTCGACTGCGGGGTGATCCCCGTTGTTTCAAAATAGAGTAACATTTCGGCCACGAACGCATCGTGCGATTTGTTTCCTTTCAGCATATCAAGCCTAAACCTTGTACTCTCCTTTATACGGATAGACGTATCTTTACTTGTTGTTGCCATAATTTCACGTATAGGGGTTTGCATACATAAATATCGGCTACAATATACTATAATTCAATGAATTATCAAAATAATGTATGCAATATGTATGCAATTCGCATACATATAAACAAGTAAACAGTTATATATCAGTGATTTGGAAAATCAGCATTGGACTAAGTCCAATGACTGCTTGCTCACTTTGGTAAACCGTCGTTCTCTCTCTCCTTGCTTCGCTCGTCGCTCCTGGAACGCTCCGCACGGCTTCGCTCCAATACATCAGACACCCAGCCCCCAAAATGCACATTACAAATGTACACCGCCCCCCAAAAAAGTGTACATTTGTAAAACGGCGGCAATCGTTCCGATCACCTTATATTTTACAACACAAAAACAAAATTTTACACATTTTAACGCGCGGAAAAATCGCACTAAAGAAACGCTTCGCTCATTTTTTCTCCGTTTCTCATTTTCCGTTTTCAAAATGCACATTTTCCAGCCGTTTTTGAAGCCTGTGATTCCCTAAGATTTTCCTTCTTTGTGAGAATAGTCTTTGTAGAGGTTCTTTGTAAGAAAGCGTTTTTTCATTTATAATTAACTGAAATACAAATCGTTATAGGTGAAAAGACACAACCTAAAATACTCATTTTACTAAAATCCGAAGGGGGAAAATACTTATTTTACTAAAATTACCCCCTCCAATAAATACCCATTTTACTAAAGGTTACAATAAAAAGTACTTGGTATTTTTTGGCGGTATCTTTTATTTCTTTAACTTTGTCCCGAACTCAAAAAAAAAAGCCTATGGCGACCAACGACATCACCCTCTATATTCCTCCTACGGAGGAAGAAGTAATGTTAATCCAGCCGAATAACGTAACATTCGGCCAGTACTCTGTGACCGAGTGGCAAGAAAACCTCCTGACGCTCATAAGCGACCAGATCCAGCAACACATGACCAGGGAAAAACAACTGCCTAAAGACCTCTTTAACCAGCCTGTCGTCGAGATCAAATGCGACGAAGCCGGGGGGAAGAACAACAAGAGCAAAGTTCTGAAAGAGGCTATCGCCATGATGCGGAAAAACTTTTCCTTTCGCTGGGTGCATCCCAATATCCACCAGACGGTGGAAACGTTCGGGGTGGTGATAACGACGGTACACAACATCAAAGGCACAAACCGGGTAGCCCTGACGCTCAACCCCTGGGCGATCCCTTTCCTGCTCTACTACGGTACGGGTGTCGGCGGTACAAGGTACGGGAAGAACATCGCCTTAACCCTCCGGGGCAATTACACCAAGCGGCTCTACAAGATCATTTGCAGCCAACGGGACAGACGGGAGTATTATTACTCGATCGACCAATTCTGCAAAGACCTGGAGATCCCGGCCTCCTACTCGAATGCACAGATCGACCAAAAGGTTTTAAGGCCTGCACAGACACGAATCAAGGAAAGCGAGGCCGATGTATGGTTCGATTACAAATTCATCTGCAAAACGCCTAAAAAGGGGCAAAAACCGAAAGCCGACACGATTATCCTGTTCATCCATGCGAGAAATCCCCAAGAACTGCGAGGCGACCAGCAACAACAATACTCGTTCGTTTACCGTTGGGTTTACGGTGCTTTAAGCTATCCGAGCGACAACACCCCGGTAAGGGCACTCGACAAGATCCTGGAAAGCGGACGGCTGAAAGACGTGTACGACCGTTGTGCATATTACGACGATAAGGTTTGCAGCGGTGAAATGAGTACAGCCCACGCACAAAATTCACTGGCAAAGATGCTGCGTGAGGATTTCGGTATCAAGGCCAGGGGGAAAAAGAAAGATCCCGACCTGTTTGGTTAAATCCGGAAGATTTTCTATATTTGTGTGCGGCCGGGGTGGTTCCCGTCCGTCTGGGGGCTGACGGCTATTGCACGTCAAGCCTTAAAAGTGGGGCGAATTGACGTATTACGACATCCCCACTTTTTCATATACCCCTATATTGTAATGCACATTACAATAATACTAAAATACTAAGATTAGTATAGACTTATCTTAGTATTTTAGTAAAACGAGTATGCTTGAAATCTGCCTCCGGCGGGGTTTTTACTGGGGGCTTCTGACCTTTGCACTGTTTCCTATTGTTCCGTAAAATCAGTGTCGCACAGTCCGCACCTTAACACCAGCCCGGATTTTCCCCACACGTTACAGCCGCACCCACAGGTGTATTTCTTCCGCTTTCCGCTTTTGCTCTCCCCCTCGTCCGGATCTTCCGGTTCTTCCGTTTCGTCCCCGTCGCTTCCGGCGATGCGGATCGGCCGGGTAGGTACGGCCGCCAAAGTCGGCTTGTACCTAAGCCGCAAGTTTTGCAGATCCTCCCGGCTTAGCGTATTGAAAACCTGCTCGAACTTCCCTCCCGGAATGATATAATGCGTAATGCTCTGGCCTGTCCTTTTGCCTCCGGCCTCCCCGGTGTCGGACGGCATCAGTCCGACCTGGATCATCTTGTCAGCCCATTGCGAATTATGATACCCTCCCCGGCTCGGCCTGCCGAAATCCTCCTGCCACAAATGGCACATTTCATGTACCAGGGTAGAATGCCAGTCCCGATCTTCCCGGTTCATAAAATCGGGGTTGATGCTGATCTCGTGAACGACCTTTTTTTCCTGCCCGTCCCCTCTCCAACGGTTGGCGGCGAAAAAGCCGAACGCCCCACCGTGACGGGACATATTCACGATACATTCCGAAAGCTCACCGTTAAAAATTGCGTCGTTGTAAAACTGATACAAGTCGTCCAACGTCTTAAACTGGATCGTCGTTATCATAAGCCTTTTGTTTTTCAATCTGAATGCAAAGATACGGATATTTTTGTAATGTACATTATAAAAATACTAAAATACTAATATTAGTATAACCGGATATAAAAGATACCCATTTTACTAAAATACTTGAATAAGTACACGTTACGTTTACAAAATACACTACTGTAATGCGCATTACAAAAATACTATTTTTAGTATTTACTAAAAAAAGCGCATCTATCCCAAAGATTATTCGAGAGATTTTTTTATCTTTCGGCCGAAGAATCCCGGAACGGAAATATTAAAAATATCCACGTTCCCAATAAACCATATACGCCCATGTTTCCAAATTACAAAGACTTTCAGATAGCTGTTTACTACACGCTGGGAAAAGCACTTCCCAAGCATATAGAGGAAGTGCAGACGGAGATCATCGAGAATTTCGATATAAAATACAATTCCCCCATGCTCGCACACCCGTTACTGCGTACCCCCATTTACGAGAAAATCATCCTCCGTATATTAGATACAATGGAAGATTTAAAAGAGATCCGCTTTTCCGACGACCGTACCCATGTCGTCCTTACCGGAAGGGGTAAACATCTCCTGGACGAGTACGAGAATGAAATGAATCAGAGGTTGCCTTTCATCATAAGCCGTAAAAAGTTCAAACGTCACACCCAAGAAGAGTTAGCTAAGGCATACCGGGAACTCAATGAATATCCCGATTAGTTTTTCTCCCAGGATTGAGCGTACGAACTAAAATACTAAAAGTAGTATCTACTATTTTTAGTAGATGTAGTATCAAACGAAACGTTTCTTTAAGGCGATGATCGGGTTTATCATCGTCTTGTACATTTCCAGGGGTTCACCCATAAGCTCGCACCGGATTAGGTGTATCAGCCTCTCGTCTTTCGGATCTGTCGGCTGCGGCTGGCAGTCCTTTCCCGTCCTGGTCTGATCCTCCAGTTCGGCCACTAAAATATACTGGAGCGTAAAGATGTCGGCCACGGTTTCCACCTCTCCGGCCACCTGTCGGTATAACTTCCGGTACTCCGGCCAACGTTCGGTATCATAGATATTCGCCTCGATATAGGCGTTTATCTGCGGAGTGGTGGCCGTCTGCTCGATTTCCACACCGGAAAGCCTGCGGATCACCTCTATTTTAAGTTTTTTCCCGGTAAACTTCTGTTTCGGCCTTAACCCGTATTGCGGCATTTCCCCCAGGGAGATAAACGGCTCTTTATCCCCCTTTCTCCGGTAAATGAAATATTCCGCTATCATCGTTCGGGGATATTCAAAACGTGATCCACTAACAGGGCTTTGTCCTCCGGATTTGCCTTTATCCAGAACAGCGACCAATTCAAGGCGTTTCCATACTCGTTAATACCGTTTTCCCGGACGGTCTGCCCGGCTGTCGGGGAAATCCCTTTCAGGCATGAAAGCGCATTATTATTGCCAAACATGGCATATCTGTTAAAGGCTTCCAACTCGAAAGGATAAATATCAAACCTTTTCTTTCCCTGGACGACCTGCGCAACAATCCGGCTATCATAGTCCGGATATTTGTCGGGTTCGACCTTAATCCCCAGGTTCTCCAGCAAAGCCCGGTTTATCCGATCGTCCGTCCCCAAATAAAACTGAAAGAAATCCCCGTCATACCCCCTGTATTTGCCTAAAAGATGCGCATACAGTTCCGCATTCACTTTGCCGTAAATACAACTCTTTATAAAATCCTCGTCGATACGGTTTCCGTCTATCGCATTGGAAACAACATCAATAATCTGTATAATCTTCGGTTTGTTCAT